>NZ_NKFC02000010.1:0-2598 GCF_002223215.2 Burkholderia sp. AU18528
CCAGGGATATCTCATCTTAAGGCGAGTTTCCCGCTTAGATGCTTTCAGCGGTTATCTCTTCCGAACATAGCTACCCGGCGATGCCACTGGCGTGACAACCGGTACACCAGAGGTTCGTCCACTCCGGTCCTCTCGTACTAGGAGCAGCCCCCTTCAAATATCCAACGCCCACGGCAGATAGGGACCAAACTGTCTCACGACGTTTTAAACCCAGCTCACGTACCTCTTTAAATGGCGAACAGCCATACCCTTGGGACCGGCTACAGCCCCAGGATGAGATGAGCCGACATCGAGGTGCCAAACACCGCCGTCGATATGAACTCTTGGGCGGTATCAGCCTGTTATCCCCAGAGTACCTTTTATCCGTTGAGCGATGGCCCTTCCATACAGAACCACCGGATCACTATGACCTGCTTTCGCACCTGCTCGACTTGTCGGTCTCGCAGTTAAGCACGCTTATGCCATTGCACTATCAGCACGATTTCCGACCGTACCTAGCGTACCTTCGTACTCCTCCGTTACGCTTTGGGAGGAGACCGCCCCAGTCAAACTGCCTACCATGCACTGTCCCCGACCCGGATCACGGGCCAAGGTTAGAACCTCAAACAAACCAGGGTGGTATTTCAAGGACGGCTCCACCGAAACTAGCGTTCCGGTTTCATAGCCTCCCACCTATCCTACACAGATCGGTTCAAAGTCCAATGCAAAGCTACAGTAAAGGTTCATGGGGTCTTTCCGTCTAGCCGCGGGTAGATTGCATCATCACAAACACTTCAACTTCGCTGAGTCTCGGGAGGAGACAGTGTGGCCATCGTTACGCCATTCGTGCAGGTCGGAACTTACCCGACAAGGAATTTCGCTACCTTAGGACCGTTATAGTTACGGCCGCCGTTTACCGGGACTTCAATCAAGAGCTTGCACCCCATCATTTAATCTTCCGGCACCGGGCAGGCGTCACACCCTATACGTCCACTTTCGTGTTTGCAGAGTGCTGTGTTTTTATTAAACAGTCGCAGCCACCAGTTTATTGCAACCCCTTCACCCTCCTGGCGCAGGCCAGTCAAGCTACAAGGGCGTACCTTATCCCGAAGTTACGGTACCAATTTGCCGAGTTCCTTCTCCCGAGTTCTCTCAAGCGCCTTAGAATACTCATCTCGCCCACCTGTGTCGGTTTGCGGTACGGTCATCGTTAGACTGAAGCTTAGAGGCTTTTCTTGGAACCACTTCCAATTGCTTCGCTCCCGAAGGAGCTCGCGCCACACCCTTGAATTATGCGCCCGGATTTGCCTAAGCGCCTTCTCCAATGCAGCGACCGGGACTTCCAACACCCGGACAACCTTCCGCGATCCGTCCCCCCATCGCATCTAACAATGGTGCAGGAATATTGACCTGCTTCCCATCAGCTACGCATTTCTGCCTCGCCTTAGGGGCCGACTCACCCTACGCCGATGAACGTTGCGTAGGAAACCTTGGGCTTACGGCGAGGGGGCCTTTCACCCCCTTTATCGCTACTCATGTCAGCATTCGCACTTCCGATACCTCCAGCACCCTTTACAAGGCACCTTCGCAGGCTTACGGAACGCTCTCCTACCATGCGAGCAAGCTCGCATCCGCAGCTTCGGTATATAGCTTAGCCCCGTTACATCTTCCGCGCAGGACGACTCGATCAGTGAGCTATTACGCTTTCTTTAAAGGGTGGCTGCTTCTAAGCCAACCTCCTGACTGTTTTAGCCTTCCCACTTCGTTTCCCACTTAGCTATATTTGGGGACCTTAGCTGGCGGTCTGGGTTGTTTCCCTCTTGACACCGGACGTTAGCACCCGATGTCTGTCTCCCGTGATTGCACTCTTCGGTATTCGGAGTTTGCTATGGCGGGGTAATCTGCAATAGACCCCCCAACCATGACAGTGCTCTACCCCCGAAGGTGAGACACGAGGCACTACCTAAATAGTTTTCGGAGAGAACCAGCTATTTCCAGGTTTGTTTAGCCTTTCACCCCTATCCACAGCTCATCCCCTAACTTTTCAACGTTAGTGGGTTCGGACCTCCAGTACGTGTTACCGCACCTTCATCCTGGCCATGGATAGATCACCTGGTTTCGGGTCTACGCCCAGCAACTGAACGCCCTATTCGGACTCGCTTTCGCTACGCCTGCCCTATACGGTTAAGCTTGCTACTGAACGTAAGTCGCTGACCCATTATACAAAAGGTACGCCGTCACCCCTTGCGAGGCTCCGACTGTTTGTATGCATGCGGTTTCAGGATCTATTTCACTCCCCTCCCGGGGTTCTTTTCGCCTTTCCCTCACGGTACTGGTTCACTATCGGTCGATCACGAGTATTTAGCCTTGGAGGATGGTCCCCCCATCTTCAGACAGGATTTCACGTGTCCCGCCCTACTTGTCGCACACCTAGTTCTTTCATACTGTTTTCGCCTACAGGGCTATCACCTGCTATGGCCGCACTTTCCAGAGCGTTCGGCTAACAATACAAATAAAGAGTGCAAGGCTCATCCCATTTCGCTCGCCACTACTTTGGGAATCTCGGTTGATTTCTTTTCCTGCGGTTACTTAGATGTTTCAGTTCACCGCGTTCGCTTC